>NZ_JAKSYQ010000184.1:0-3906 GCF_022829665.1 Methylobacterium sp. E-041
ACGGCCCATTCCGCATCGGTCAGGTCGGTTTCGTAGCGCAGGCGCGAACGGCTATGCTGCCGGCGAGTGGTCGAGGTCCACATGGTACATCCAGATCAGGCTTCAGCACCCTTCTGGAATCACCGCCATCCCGGCCACTCAGGCCCTGCCGGATGTTATCAGACGGGCTCTCAGCCGTGATGCGCTTCGGCCATCGTGCTGACGACTTAGCCCCAGCGAGCCACGTCGCCCTCTAGCTCGGCGACGGCCTGCCATGCGGCCGGATTACTCATCGGCGAACCTCGCGCCAATCGCATCCGACCGTTGCCAGAACGACCGGGGCTCGCGCCATGGCCTCGGCGCCGACCCGCTGCCACCAGCTCTCGTTCCCAAAGTGATCGTCAAAATGAAACGTCGCGCCGGGATTGGTCTGCGGGATCATGTAGCCTTCGCCGATCCCCGGATAGAGGAAGTTCTGCAACGCCCTCTGCTCGTAGTGCAGTCACGCCGCATAGTTCTCGGCGCTGGGGATCGAGGTGCTTTCGGCCGCTTGCGTTGGCTTGCCGATGAGGGTCACGCCGCCGCCGATCAGCAGAAGCGTGACGAGGTCGTGAAGGAACCCGCGGCGGTCTGAAGGGTCGCTGATGCACAGAACCCCACGCGCACCTGATTGTGCCACAGAAGGCCATCGGCATCGCCGATTCCGCCTTCTGCAGGGTCGTGCTCGCGGTCGTCGTCTTCGAAGTCCGCGTCGCCCGTAAGCATGTCGAGCAAGGCGAGGTCGGCCTCGATGCGATCTGCGACGCTTCGGCAGAGCGTCTTGAGGCGCCGATGGTCAGCCTCAGAGAAGTGGCGATCCAAGCCTCGGCGGATCGTCTCGATGGCGTCGTGCGCGGCCTGGTCGGGATCGGCTGTCCGCATGGCGCGGAGGGCCAGGGTGACGGGGCCAGGCTGCTTGCCGGCCCCACGGGGTAATAAGGGCGACGGAGCGCCAGCTTGGGGTAATAAGGGCGTGTGTGTGCTATGGGCGTGGTTAGCCATGCCGCTCTCCTCAACAGAGTGGTGGGGTTAGAGCCGTGGCAAGGGTTCCAGCCTTGTCCCGGCTCGTCATTCACGCTAGCGTCAAATCATGGGCTTGTCAATTAGTGCTAGCGCGAAAAAACGTGGACGTCCGGCCACGACAGGCACGGGCCACACGATTGGCGTTCGAATGCTCCCCGATCAACTCCGTCCGCTCGACGCCTGGATTGCTGATCAGCCTGACCCTAAGCCGACGCGAACAGCCGCCATCCGTAAAGCGGTCGACGACTGGCTCACGGGCCAGGGGTACGTTCGGCATCGTGAGGATCCTGAGGGCGCGGATTAGAGCGTGTAGCCACTACGCCTGCAGGAACTCAGTTCGAAATTAGAGAAGTCGATCTACCGATGACAAAAGATAGCACGCTCACGCAAGCTCTGGCCAACGTGAGGCACCAGCGCGAGGCTCTTGAAGCTGAGTTTGAACGGGTGAGTGGCGAGCTATCGAAGCTCCGCTTGGCAGAGCGGTCGCTCGCATCGATCGTCGAGGGCACGCCGATGGAGGAGAACACTGACGATCAGCCAAAGCGCCGCCGTGCTGCCGCTAGCGATGATCAACCTCGCGCTACCCGTGGTCCTCGTGGACCTCGGGCTAACTCCGCGAAGGGTCGGTTGAAGGCGCTCTTAGAGGAAGCCGGTTCGCAGGGCCTATCTCACGCGCAGATCACGGAGCGTTTGCATGACGTAGCTGCGAACACGTTGGCCACGTACCTTAGCGTGATGGCAACCAGCGGAGAATTGGTGCGTCACGGCGACTCCTATCGCTCAGGCACTCAAGTTGCGGACCTAGGAAGCGACGATCCTGAGAGCCACGATCAGGAAAGCGAGGAAGCAGACGGATCGGATCATGATCAGGCGGACGATGATCGTGCAGGGGAAGCCGCGTAGGCTGAGGCCCTTTCTGTGCTGGATCCAATTGGACTGCAACGAGCACTTGAAGGCGAAGGGCCGCCTGAAGTGAGCGCTACGCTAGATCCTGACCGCGCCTTCACCCTGAGAGATGTTGATGCCCTACACTCTCAAACGCCTCGCCCCCGGCAGTTTCAACCTCATCCTCGACGGCCAAGTGGTCGGCAGTTTGGTCCGCGATGTGTCGCGGGATGGGCACGAAGGCGATTGGACAGCCGAACCACTCGCCGACAGCCCACCCTTTCTGGCGCCTTTCACAAGTGAGACGCACAAGTTCACGAACCTGAAAGCAGCGGCGGACTGGCTCGACGCGGACGTGCCGGATCTTTGGCATACCACCGCGCCCGGCCAGGGGTAGGTGCAGCACCGTGAGGATCCCGAGGGCGCGAACCAAAGGAACGACCGATGGCCGGCATCTTTGACCGCCAGATCGAGGACTCTCCGCTCGGCGGCAGCGTCACCCGCGACGGCGTCACGGTGCAAGTTCATATCTACCGGTTCGCCGGCACCGCGGACGAATGGACCCTGGAGGTCGTCGACCACGAAGGCGGCCACACGGCCTGGACCGGCACCTTCGCGAACGATGAGGACGCCTTCGAGGCTTTCGAACATGCGGTAGCCAAGGACGGGATCCGCTCGTTCGTTGAGCAGCCGGTGGAGCACTGATCGAGCACGTGCAGGCGAAGGGCTCAATGGAGTGAACGTTGAACGGCTCGCGATGGGAGTGGGTGGCTTCATCGTCACCTTTGGGTCGATCTCAGCGCTCCTAGCAAACGACTTCGACAATGCGCCCATGATGGTCTTGGTATCAGCGCTCGTTGCGTCTGCTGCGCTTGTGGCTATACAGATCAATATTAACCTCGAGCGTTAATCTTATAATGGCCGGGATCCCCGGGCCTCTACCATTCAAAGCGTCACAGCCTTCCCATCAAGGAATACAAGATGTCCGAACATCAGAGTAAGGAGTGGAAGCAAGCTGAAGCACTGTTCGCCAAGCGGCAGAGCCAGTCCATTCCCATGCCTCCCTACGAGGAACTGGCAACCGTGGCGGAGACGAACATGGCTCGGCAGAGGGCGGCGCGTCTAGCTAGAGATGCCAATTATATAAGAGGTGATACTACCAAGCGATGAGGGGAATCATAATGATTATGGCACGAATAATTACAGCATTGGCGTTTATCAGCCTCATCGTCTCAAATTATGCTATAGCTCAGGTTGACCGCACTGGTACAGGTACCGGACCGCTCGATGCCGCAAAAGCACCGAACACAACAGCTGTCGGCCAAACCAAGCCGCCAAGCCGTGCCGCGAGTCCGACTTCACACATAAGCCCGGAAAAACGTTCGGCAAAAGATAAAAAGCTTGACGAGGTCGAGAAGGTTATTTGCTCAACCTGCCGGAAGGACTAGAAAAGACAAATAACCTCGCTGACCTTTTCCATAACGGACTTATAGCAAACAGCTACGGATCCGACATTTACAAATGGCGCGATGCCTCCTTACGCCATCCATCAGCGTTGTCGCCGATGTGTTACAATCGATAACAAGATTGCTAACTCGAGCCTAAATGGATGTTCAAAGTGGCGGAGCCAGTGGAATAGCAAGCCTCCAATCCGCTCGGTTCGAGCCTCCCAGAATGGGATGGAAATTGCATGAACGCCGTAAACTGGCTGGCCCCCCTCGCGCTCCTTGCGATCACGCAGGCATGCGCCGCACAGGGTATGGCTCATCAGCAACCGACACAGCAGATCGCTCCAGGCGGTGCTGCGGGAAGCGATACACCCCGCAAGCACGTCGATCCTCAGAAGGAGCGACAGGACGCATTCGATCGTGAGTCCGATCGCAAATGGCGCCACTGGGACTATGCTGTTTGCATCGGCTGCAGCGCGCATGAAGGGCGAGTTCGGCACGTGGTCACGAACCCCTTACGTGTTCTTGCTGG
>NZ_JAKSYQ010000056.1:0-1290 GCF_022829665.1 Methylobacterium sp. E-041
GCCGTTCTCCGCCTGCCGAAGGGCAAAGGCGATCTGTTCATTCGTAAAGCGCTTGCGAGGCATGGCATCCACCCTCCTTCAGGGTTCAGGATGCCCGAAAACCTTGCGCTCAGCGCGGACCAGTTTGCTGGGCCAGGGTCAAACTTCGTCGTAGCGATCGAGCAGGTTGGTCACGCTGCGTTCGGCGATGGGCACGCTGCGATCACGCAGGATCGCGTGGATCTCCGGCACTGGCGATGATCGCGGTGGCGCAAGGCGTCGACCAGTGCCATCACGTCGAGGCCGAAATCCTGCTGAGGCAGCGCCAGGGCGCCTTCGGTTACCGGGCGGTAGGGCTTGCGGAAGCGGGCACAGCCTTCCGCCTCGCTGCAGCGGATCTTCAAACGCAGACGTTGCGTGCCCGAAAGCGTCACCAGCGTGCGGCGGTTCCCGTAGCGGATCCGCATGCTCCGGCCGCAAGCCGGATAATCCCGCCGAGCCGGCTGAAGCACCCGCTCCACATCCGGTGTTCGCGATTGCCTTCGCGACATCCCGCGCCTCCAAAAAGGCGCCCCTAGAACCAAACCTACCAGACAGCCAGCTTTGCCGTCCTACTTTTTTAAAGGCGGCCAGCGTGACCGGGTCCTGAGCATGATGCCGAGGATGGGCCGAGAGCTTGCGGAAGCCCAGCGCCTTGACAACGCGGCCGACCGAACTCTCGTCCAAGCTTACCCCAAAGTTGGTCTGGATCCAGGTCGCTAGGTCCTTCAACTGTCGGTGCACGACGCCGTCCCGGTCCGGATCGGGGCCGCGCTCCACGAGGGCGGCGAGCGCCTGGCGCTGCTCGGGGCTCAGCTTCGGCGCCTTGCCCGATGCCTTGCCGTCGATCAGCCCGTCCGGCCCCTACGCATCGAAGGCCAGGACCCAATCGCGCACCGTGTGAAGGCCCACCGCCCCGATCCGGCCGGCGTCCGTGCGGCTCCCGCCGTCGTAGATCTCCGCCAGTGCCAACAGACGCCGGCTCTGGCTAGCATTCCGACTCGCCTTCCAACCCTCGTAGGTCGGCAGCGGCAAAATCCCCCCCGCAGCGGAATGGAAGCGGACATGGCAAACCTCCGGTTCGCTCTATCGAATCAGATCCGCCGACGCTGCGAACCCCCGTAAGTCCGACTTATACCAATCGACGCTGAGGGTGACTCACGGGGTTTCGTTGCGTGGGCGGATCTGATTCGATGAGGCGAACCGGGAGGGTTTGCCATGTCGGCTGCGGTGGCGTTGCGGCAGGATTTCACGGCCGATGATCTGCGGAGG
>NZ_JAKSYQ010000066.1:0-9745 GCF_022829665.1 Methylobacterium sp. E-041
CGCGAGGTGCTCGGCCGAGACCCGCGCGGGATCGGGATGCAGCGACTCGCGTCCGCCGGCGGGGAAGGAATGGAGGGTGACCGTGTCCCCGGACGCGATCTCGAGCACCGGCGGCAGCGCGGCGTCGAAGTAGCCGAGCACCATCTTGTCGGGGGTGGCCGGGATCTCGTGATGCGTCGGCATGTGCGCTCCTCGGCTCGGATCACAGGTGGCGGCGTCGCGCTCGGCGACGCGGCGGAACGCGGATGCAATCGACGAACCAGGGCCCGGCATCGCCACGACGCATGCCGGTCATCGCCCGCCGCCGCCGCCGACGTGGATCCCGATCACCACCCGGCTCGCGGGACGGCGAGCGCCGCCATCAGGCCGGTCTCGTCGACGAGCGCCGCGACCGCGTTGTCCCGGCTGCAGGAATCGGCAGGGATGCGCAGGCGATAGCCGATCCGCCGCTCGCCCATCGCTTCGAAGCCAGGCCGAGCCGCGAGGTCCCGGCGCAAGCGCCGCGGCTTGTCCAAGGCGGCGAGGCGCCCGGCGCAGAACAGGGCGAGATGCAGGCTTCGGCTCGGCTGGTCCGGATCCAGCGCGTAGGCCCCGACCAGGAGCTCCGTTGGGGAGATGCGCTCCACCGTCTCGACGGCCGTTCGCAGGGTGGGGGGCAGGGCGAGGCCCCGCGCGGCGATGGCCGCCACGGCCGCCGCCCGCGACGTCCATGCCTGGGCGGGCAGGGCGGCGACCGCATCGCGGGCCCGGCTCTCGGCCCAGTCGTTCCGCGCCGTCTCGGCGCTGCCCCAGAGGGCGCAACCGGTGAACACGAGGAGGAAGGCGGTCACGCCCCGCCTCAGCGCGACCGGACCCGCAGCGTCGATCCGCCCGCGAACGCGCCGATAGAACGCGACGTCGAGGGGCCCGAGGAGCGTGGCGGCCAGAAGCGAGCCCGCGAGGCAGACGCCGGCATAGGCAGGCCCCGACCAGTCCGGCGGGCAAGCCCAGCCCGCCAGCAGCAGCACCGGCGGATGCGCGAGGTAGAGCACGTAGCTCCAATCCCCCAGCGCGATCGTCCCCCGCGCCACCGGCCCCTCCCGGCGGACGGGCGGCGCCGTGACGGCGGCGCCCACGATCAGCACCGCGGCGACGCCACCGAGCCAGCGCGCGGCCGCCGTGTCGACGAAGACGCAGGGCACCAGGAAGGGCAGGGCGAGGAGCGCCGTCGCCGGACGCATCCAGCCCGACGCGATCAGCCGCGGCAGCAGCAGGCCGCCCGCGAAGGGCGCACAGGCCGCCGTGACCGGCACCAGGTAGAGCGGCGGCGGCATTAGGCTGCGGCTGTCGGGCGGCAGCAGCGGAAAGGCGACCGCCAGCAGGACGAGCCAGCCGGCGGCGAGGGGAACGAGGCGCCGCGCCTGCCCGGCCGAGGCCAGGAGGAACAGGCCGACATAGAACGACAGCTCCAGGGCGAGCGTCCACTCCACGTTGAGGGGCGAGCTTCGCGCGCCTCCGGGCGCGAGGGACAGGGCGAGCACGGACACGCCGCCGAACTGCAGGCCGAGCGCCGCGAACAGGCCGGCGAACAACGCCACCACCGCGACGTAGGTCGGGAAGATGCGGCTGACCCGATGCGCGAGGAAGACGAGCGGCGCATCGCGGGTGACGAGCCGGGCCATCAGGAAGCCCGACAGGGCGAAGAAGATCGCCACGCCCCAGACGCCCATCAGGGTGTCGAGGGTCGCGAACGGCCGGGCGGCGCCCCGCAGCGCCTGGGCATACACGGCGACGTGGTGCACCAGGACGAGGCTCGCCGCGAATGCCCGCAGGAGTTGCAGGTTCGCCAGCGCCCCACCGGGCCGCGCGATGCTCACGGCCGCCAGGGCGCCGCCTGCCGGCCCCGAATGCGTCGGGGCCGTGAGGGCGGGAGGATGATGTCGGTCGAGACGAGTCTGCATCGCCGGCGCTTCGAACGGTGTTGCGCGCTGAGCGTCGCAGCGCGGATGCCCGCCAGAAACAATCAGAAACATGGCCGATACAAGATGGCCGTGCCGTCTTTCGCCGGGTCTGCCGTTTGGGCCACAGTATGAGGATACCGGTATCGCTCGAACACTTTGCCCGGATGGCGTGCGAAGCCTCGCTCGGATCGCAGAACCCCGATCCCCCTCTTCGCCGGCCCAGGGCACCCTGGCGCGATGCGCACCGAGCGCCGCGGACAGCGACGTGCGCCGTGACGCCTCGCCGATCGGTGGGACCGCGGCAACGGCGACCCACGCCGTCATCCCCCCGGCCTTCGACCCCGCGACAGCCCCGTTGCGCCGCGCAGCGGCATCGGCTAGGAAATCGGCACGGTCAGCACCCGTAGCTCAGCTGGATAGAGCGTTGCCCTCCGAAGGCAAAGGTCACACGTTCGAATCGTGTCGGGTGCGCCAATTTTCTCAATGACTTAGCAGTTTTGCCCTAGAGTTTTGGCAAAGCTGCGGAAGCGCTGCGGAAGCAGCAGCGCTGCATCACCCTGCGCCCAGCAAGGCAGCGGGGGTTTCGTCGTGCGCCTTTGCCCTCGGAGATGTCGATGCCCTACACCCTCAAACGTCTCGCCCCCGGCAGCTTCGATCTCGTCCTCGGCGGCGAAGTGGTCGGCAGTTTGGTCCGCGATGTGTCGAGAGACGGGTACGAAGGCGATTGGACAGCCGAACCGCTCGCCGACAGCCCGCCCTTTCCGGCGCCTTTCACGAGCGAGGCGCACAAGTTCCAGAACCTGAAGGCAGCTGCGGACTGGCTTGACGCGGACGTGCCTGATCTTTGAGACACCCGACGCGCGGCACGGCGAAGCAGTCGTAGAGAGGTGAGCATGCCCAGGGGACCATCAAAGCGCAGACTGCCTGATAGCCTGACGCAGCATCTTTCCAATCCGAAGATCGTCGCCCTAAAGCCCCGAACTACAAACCGGCGCGGCACCCAGCGTGAGTCAGGGTTGGCGCAGAAAATCGCCCTATCGGCCGTGACCCTCATCGTCCTCGTGTTGGCCGGCGGGTACCTGCTGCGCCTGTGGTAGCAACCCAAGTGCGTAGCTACACCCCGAGCGCGTTGCCCCGCTCGTTCAGCTTCGTGTGCTCCAGGTGCTTCGCGAGAGCTTTGATGGCCAACAAGGCGCTCTGACGCATAGTCTCGACCTCGCTATGCCCTCGCTCGTTGTGCATCCCGTACTGGCGCATGGTAGCGGATACAGCTGAAATGTTTGCTTGCACAGTCTCAACCGCTCTCATCACTTCCGGGTCAATCTCATAGGAAATTTTTATATCCTCAATATAATTTTGGCTATTATTTAGGTAATCGGCGACATTGGACGGATCGACTAATTCTAACTCCATTTCTAAATTTTGAATCAGTTTTGCGGTGCGCTGAACCATCGGCATCGTTGACACGTCCTTTTATTATATCAGCACGAACCATCGCACCCTGTCAGTATGAAGGCGAGCCCCGATCGACCTTCTCACCTGCATCAACCGCGATCTTGTTGGCGCCAGCCGCGCGGGAAATCTCGCGGCTCGGTGCTGAGCGTTGGTGCGCGGATCAGCGCGACATTCTCGACGTCGACGGCGTCCTCGTCTTTCTGGATTGAACGCCAGCCGCGGATCAGCCTCATTAGCCGATCACCGGCATCCAACGATCAACCGTGAAGGTGCGTGCGTGCCGAAAGTCCCGACTGTCTCAGTAGCTGGATTGTGGTCCGCGATCACCGTTGCGGCGCTCACCGCCGTAGCGCTGGAGCAATCGCAGCTAGTCGTCGGCACCTAAGCAATGACCGCAGCCGTGACTACCGCGGCCGATCCCACCATCGCAGCCCCAATCATCTTCACAGACGCGACCGGAGCGAGATACCGGATGCGTAGGGATTGAGGGCGGCTTAGCTCGGCTGCTCTTCAGTCTCCTCGATCGCCGCCTCGTCATCCATCTGCGGCGTAGGCGCTGGGCTCGGCGGCGGATCGCCCTCGGGCTGCTGAGGGCCCGGTGTCGGATCACCGATCGGCGCCGGCTCGTCGCCTGGCTGCGGTGTGTCAGCGTCGATCATCGTCTCGCTCCCATGATGTCGTGCACGGGCAAAGCAGTGGCCACCGAGTCTGTTCCGTCCGGCCCGCTTCCGACGGATCACCTTCAAAATCGTGGCCGCTGCGCACTGGCTGAGGAGGGGCCGGCGTGCCACGTCGGGCTATGACAAAGCCGGATGCGAACCACTGCGAAGTGAAGGTCGATGGTGCCTGGAAGCTTGTCAGCCTCATTGAGGCTCAGGGCATTTACGCCAAAGCCGGGAAGCGCTGTCCAGCCTGCCACGGCCGTGTTGCAGTCTCTGGATCGTACACAGCGGTCGGGAAGCGCTTGCTCGTGCATCGTCGAAATCACGATGGGTGCCCGCTGATCCTAAGGGCATATTGCGGCACTCCAGCCCCGCATCCGGAAGCTGTGGAGTAGGAACGATGGATGGTGTGTCGGGACCAGTCGTATGAGTAACCCGAACACCAGCGACCTGTCGAAGGCGGAGACCGTCACCGACGACCCCTGTCACGAGGTCGCTCAGGCCCTCCGCGCGATCGGCCTGCGGGTAGAGCCAGCCGGCGACGAATTGAGCCTGTGGCACGTCGACGATGAGGAGATGACCGACGCGGGCCTGATGAAGCTCGCGGTGCTGTTGGAGCTCGTGCCCGGCTCGGCGATGATCCAGTGAGCGTCGGGGACGACAGCTCTCCCGTAGGCGGCCGCGCGCTCGACGCCCTGAAGCGGGGATACAAAGCGCCCGCGCCTGCATTGCCAAAAGTCGCGAGACTGATGCTCAATGGGCGCCGAGGCACGCTATGCTGGATACCGACGAGATGATTGCTGCCAGCGTCATGGAGGGGCACAACGTCGTGCTCGCCACACAGACGGTTGTGCAATCGTGCAAGCTTCTCGTAGCTAACGCCGATCAGCAGCTTAAAGAGGCAGCCGCCGTTAAGTTGCGCACCTGCGCCTTGTTAGTTGCATCGCTGGCATTGCTGCAGCGGGAGAGACGATGACTGAGACAACGGCGAAGCCCAAGCCGTCCGGCGAGCGCACGTGCTCGTGAGCCGACAGAACCTGCCCCTTCCACGGCCCGTCCGAATCTACCTTAGCGCGCCCTTACCCGGCGCGCCTTTTTGCAATACCGAGGAAATTGGAGCGTAGGCGATTGCAATAAAAATCTACCAATGCCATCGATCCTAGCGGATAAAATAAAATAATAATTAGTGTCCGCAAATGGGACAATGATGTCAAGCGATGAGAAGATCAGCTTCAAAAGCCTTGACAAGCTGCCAAGGCCACCTCGCTACAGCGCTATATTTTTAGGGAAAACCGGCAATCTCGTTGGAATGGTGAGGCTAATAGCCAACGACGACCCTACTGCATTATCTCAGGCCCGAGCTCTCGTAGACGGTCACGCTGTCGAACTATGGGATGGCGTACGATTTATAGAGCACTTTCCGCCGGTGGACTGAACGCGTTGTCGGTCGGAAGGCGCACGCCCTAGCCGTTTCGTTCGATCTCGGACGGAAACGTCTGACGCGCTAGCCGTTTGCCCACCCTTAGGCTGGGGTCCAAGAGGCGCGTATGGCTCGATACTTCTTCGACTTCTACGATGGCAAAATGCACCGAGATGCGATCGGGCATGAGTGCAAAGGGCATGACGACGTTCGTCTGGAGGCGATGCATGCGCTTCCAGCCATCGCTAGGGACAAGGTGCCAGAGGACGGGAACGAGCAGGCCTACACCGTCCTTGTTCGCAGCGAGAGAAACCTCACCGTCTACACCGCGACCCTGACGTTCGCAGGGATCTGGTTGGGTGAGGATGAGCCGCCTACGGAGGAGCAGGACGATTGAGCCGCGATCCAGGGCAAACGCCTCCCGACCTGGGCGCTCATGCGCCTCCACGCCGAGCGGGTCGCGATCGACCTGATGCTCGTCAGCGCGCCGCGCGATTGGTCGACCTGGACGGTGGAGATCTACGAAGCGTCGGGCCGGCACGTACTCTCAAAGCCGTTCACCGACGTCCTCGTCAACCGGCAAGCGCGGCAGGGGTGATGGCGGCCGGCAGCCGCGTTGCGCCGCCCCGTCCGCGCCCCTATCCCCGCCGGCCCACATCCGGCGAGACCCATGGCATCCGCATTACGAACGCCATTATGGGCGCCAGCGCAAATCATATCTAGCTATCTTCAACGCATTCGGTTTTACAGCGAAATACTAGATCTAAGAAAAATTCACCCTCCCCTGAGCAACGTATTTCGCCGCCTCTTCCAATCTTCTGTAGAAAGAGAGAATAACTTTAGCAAAGACAAGCGGGTTATCGTTGACTAGTTTCAAAATTGCTTCCGTGTTCATTATTCCGATTTCTTCAGAAAGACTAGATGTAGATCTTAGAATTATGTCAGAAACACTTTTTGGTCGCTTGTAATCGTCGCCAGAAAGCATTAGCAAATCAGCATCTGACAAAAATTTATACAGCCCGTCATATTTTTCTTTTGCGCTTTTTCTATTTTTTAGAAAATCTGTAATTAGCTTTCTTACTTCAACGAAAGCGTCGCGCTCTCCGCTTATGTTAATAAATCCAGGCGACGCGTACTGCATCTCGTCGATGCCAAGCCGCTGCCGACGACCTCGATTTGCCGCTAGAGAATTATAAAAATGCACATAACTGAAACCTCCTCTGAAAGCCTTTTCTCGGTAAGCGCTTTCTATACTAACTTTGAGATCTTTTGGTGTTTCGTCATCCTCATATTCGGAGACGCTTGAAGCAAAATAGTACACATCAGCGTACCGACTATAAAAAGTACCGAAGTCAGGCATATCCCATTCACCATCGACTAATATCTTTTCTTTGTCCTCCGCATTTTCTGTTTCATTTTCGTCTTCCTCGGTATGGTTGCTTGCAAAGAATCGTGGACCCGGCAATACATCTTCACTAAACGGGCCATCCCAAGGCTCCATTACGATTTTTTTGTTTTTCATTTTTAACAAGTTGAAGCCGTAGCCCGTACGCTTTGACGCGTACTCAAACAAAAATCTGAGATCTACTTGCTCATCTAGATAGTCCTGCCTTTTTTTTTGCGTCACTGTTGTTGCGACGAACATGGCCGATTGGGGTGGCGATGGTATAGCCAGTGCGACGACATTCGTTTTACCAGCGCGAAGCAACAATAGCTGCGGCTCATTCATGTAAACTAGCGTAGAAATGTAAACCGCGGTTCTGCGATTGGTCATGGCATCTGATCCGCTAGATCAACTGACTGCGTGCTCAATACAATTTGAGCTGGATCGAAACCAGCGTAGGGCCAAAAATCGACATGTTTTTTCTTGTTGGTATAGCTTTTACCATGTCCAATCTTAATTTCGCATAAAGACAGATGCGGAGCCGGAACGCGCGCCTTGGGTAAACGACGCGCTATATTTAATGCTTTGATTTTACTTTTAAACATCGAGCAAGACGCATGCCTACACGGATCACCGATTTCGGAACAAGCAACGCCAAGCGCCGCAAGAGACAAAAAGTCTTCTGCGCCTGGGGGGTCCTGGGAGACAACACGCCAGACTGCACTCACAGCCTCATCTTTAGCCTTATCTATTGGGCAATTTTCAGGCAAAGCCTCGAAGTAATCCATTATCACCTCCGCTTCCGAAGGCGGATATATCACACAACCCTGCAAATCAACCTAGAATTGCTTCATTATAGTGTATAGATAAGACAATCTAAGGGGTGTTGTAATTTTGGATCTCCGGCGTTCCGTGGCAATTTTAATTGATGGCCGATGCCTCTGTCCCAAGCCGGCCTTGTGGATGCTTCAGATCTTAACTCATAAAATCTCACGAAATCAGTGCATTAGAACCGCGTTCGACCACCGCGCCGCCGAGCCAAGCCGTCACTGCGTCCAGCGCCGGAAAGGCGTGCTCGATCTTGATGAACGGGCTTGGGCGCTGATCCGGCGGCAGGTCGTCGAGAAGCTCGGCGTGCCAGGCGCGATGACCGCCGTCGGCCGAGACCTCCCGGACCACACTGCCGACGATCACGCCGTCGAGGACGAGGTCGCAACTTCCGGCGGCGAGCCGGTGGAGCGTGTAGGTCATCGTGCACGCCCCGCGGCCGGAGCCTGGACCGCCATCCGCATGAAGGCATCAGCGAACGGCGTCTCGGCCCGCCGCGCGGCGATGGCGCGGATCTGCTGGACGCTGTCCGGCGCCGACAGGATGTCCGCGAGCGCCGCGTTGTTGCGTCCGAGGTAGGCACGGCGGGACGCATCGCCGGCGTTCGTCAGTAACGTTCGCCCCTGCGTCTTCAGCGCGGATAGCCCCTGCTGCAGCAGCGTCTCACCGCGGATGTCCCGTGCCATGCCGCCATCGCCATCAAGCTTCAGGTAGCCGTGCTCGATCAGGTGCTCGCGCCAGAAGCTGTCCAGCGGCTTGCCGCCCTCGCGCGCCACGTTGCCAGCGCCGGGGATGTTGAACCGGTGGAAGTCCTGAGACCGCAGGTCGCCGTCGAGGGCGAGGCCGCCATTGCGGGCGATGTAGCGGGCGAGGCTCTCCGGCCTAGGGCCGGCGCTCGCCGGGTCGGCCTTCGTCATCGCTTCGAGCGAGCGCGGCGCGGCGTCCGTGAATTGCGGGCGCGAGTAGGCCGGATGGGTGACAATCGGTTCGCCCGGCCGCTCCACGTCGATCATCCACTCGATGCCGATGCCCTCCGGCGCCTCGCGCGCAGCGGCGTAGTCCCGCTCAGCGAGCGCGGCGCGCATCCCCTCGCGGCCCTGATAGACGTCATGCAGCCCGTCCTGGATCGCCGGCCCGACTTGCGCCGCCGTCGTGCGCGGGCCGACCTGCCACACGCGCTCGGCCAGCGCCTGCGCCTGGTCGAACTACGCTGGCGTCACACGCCCCGCAGCGGTGCCGGGCGCACGAGCCGGCGCGTCGGCGCGCGCCGCAACCGCCGCAGTGCCGACGTTGCCCGCGATCGCCGCCATCAGCCGCGCGTAGGGCTCGGGCTGCGTCCCTTTCGTCGCCTGGCCGGCCGTCTCCGAAAGGACCGCCGGGACAACGGTCTCGGCAACCTTGCGGACCACACCCCCGGCCCCGATGAGCGCGCCGGGGGCGAACTCTGCGGCCGTCCGAGCGTACTGGCCCGGCACGGTCTCGGGCTGGTAGAGCGGGCGTGCGAGGGTTCAGGAGATCCTGACATCATCCGCGAGCAGTGCCGCCTCCGGGACCGTCTGAGCGGGCGTTTGGCACAAGCCGGCTACTGCTGGGGTCGTAAAGGCCAGACCGACGAGAATAAGCAGTGGCACGCCTGCCAGCCGGACTCGATCTACGAGGACGATATCGAGGCGGTGCAGCGCTGAGGCCGGGGCTGCCCTCAACCCGAGGAACACATCTTGTCCAAAAATCACAGCGAAGAGTGGAAGCAAGCCGAAGCGGCTTTCGCTAGGCAGCAGAGCCAACCCATCTCCATGCCTGCTGAGGAGCCGCCGGTGAACGTGGCTGAGACGAACCTGGCTCGGCAGAGAGCGGCGCGCTTAGCACGCGATGCCGTAGATGCCTCAAAGCGGAAGCGGTAGCCGCTAGGCGTTGTCTGTCCGTCGTCAGATGATTTGGGACATTCAGCGGTGTTCAGGAGCGGAGGCTCTGGTCCATCTGGGGTGAGAGGTTAGGCAGCCTGCGCGTGGTGGCGCAAGCGGCGATCCATCAGGGTCTGGCGCTTGATGCGTTCCCG
>NZ_JAKSYQ010000071.1:0-3924 GCF_022829665.1 Methylobacterium sp. E-041
CTCGGCATCCACCAGAGCGTGGATCTTGCTCGTCAGGCCGCCGCGCGAGCGACCCATGCCACGGGATCGGTCGTCTTTTTTTTGGCGCAGCCCGCATGCTGATGCACCCGCACGCTGGTGGCGTCGATCATCTGCAGGTCACCCTCGTAAGCCTCTGACACGGCTTTCAGAAGACGATCCCAGATCCCACGCTTGCGCCAGCGCCGAAAGCGGTTGCCGCACGTCGTGTGCGGACCATAGCGCGCCGGGATGTCGGCCCAGCGCGCGCCCGTGCGCAACCGCCAGAAAATGCCGTTCAGCACCCGCCGGTCGTCCACCCGATCCTTGCCACGCACATCCGTCGGCAGAACCGGCTCGATCGCCGCCCACTCCGCATCCGTCAGGTCAAACCGCGCCATTCACAATCCTCCATGCTGGAGGATCAACGATCAGGGCGAGCGACCGTGCCAGCCGTTATGAGTTCGCGACCTAGAGCCCGACGTTTTGCCAGAAGGCGTGCCTTTCCCTGAAAGAACCGACGCCGCAAGCGCCGACACACCAGGGGCGACCTTGCCTGTCCTGCGCGCCTTCAACGTCCGTTCGGCCTCGCGGATCATCCTGGCCGCCTCGTCCTCATCCGAAGGCGCAGCAAGCCCCGCGGCCAAGGCATCATGCATCCGAACCTGCCAACCACTCCCGGTTGCCCTGTAGGCAGCCAATAGCGCCGGATCGATCCGCAGGGTGAGATTGACCTTGGCATCAGCGAGCTTCGGCCGCCCGCGCTTCGGCAGGAGGTTGTAGACCTCGGGGACCTCGTGGGCGGGGCGCATCTCCGCAAGCTCCGTATCCGTCATGGACGGCGTATCGGAGACTTCATCCCAATCCTCTTGCGAGTAGCCGGCGGCGGGACGCTCAGGCTTCGGCGAGATGTCGTGCATAGGCTTCCCTTTCGCGAGGGTCGGCAGTGCGAAGGCTGACTAGGCTCAACGCCTCGTTGCCGAGAGGTGACGCGACGACGACCACAACCCGCTCACCGTTCCAATCGCCGATCAGCATGTAGCGTGCGCGACCGGTCCGGCTGGGGCGGGTCGGACGGATCAATGCGGTTTCGCCATCGAACGAGGCGTCGAAGTCATAGCCATGCTTGGCTAGGTTCGCGCGGCGCTTCGGCTCATCCCACGTCGTCGTCATTGGAATTATGGTAGTAGCGGAAAAGGCGGTGCGCAAGCTGCATTCCCGCCACTGCGTAAATTACCGCCGCAGGCATGCGCGACGCGGTGCTGACGTGCGGGCGGTTCTTATCGGGCTCGCGCCTTACCCGTGTTCGCGTCCTCGTAGGCCGCTACGACTGCGGCCGATATGCGAAGCAGCTTCCCCCCAAGCAGGCTCCCTGCCAGGTCGCCCCGCTTGATCATGTTGCGGACGTGCTGTCCGCTGCACGACCACCGCTCGCCCAGCGTTTCGGGTGTGTACGCGTTGTGGTAGCCCGGCCATTCCTTCGACATCAGGGGCGTGCCCCTCTGCTTCTGCGCAGGCTTCCCATTAGGCTGCACCTCATCAGCCGAGGCCGCCTCAAACGCTGCATCGAGGGCCATTCTGTCCCAGACGGCAGTCACGCCGAGTTGCCGGGCAGACGGAAGCTGGCCGACCCGGACGAGGGCGCTGAAGGCGGTAGGCGTGAGCCCCAGGTATCGAGCGGCCGCAGCGAGATCGAACGCTCTAGGCAGGTAGGCGTAGGGGTCGATCATGATGCTTGCCGCCTCGCACGGATCATCCAGGCATCGCGGTCTGCGCGCGCCAGGGCCAACTCCCCCTGCAATTCTTAGACACGGGCGTGCATCTCGCCGGCATCGACGGCGGTCTCGATCAGGAGTTCCTGAGCCTCGGCAAGCGCGGCGCGCAGTTCCACGTTCTCCGTCGCGAGCGCCAGGATCAGGGCCGTCGTCTCGTCGCTCATCCTTCAGCAACCTGTCTGACCCACCGTGGACGGCGCTGCATCCGCGGTCAGCAGGTTGCCCAATCCGCTGTGGTGGCCTTGCTTGCCCCCTCGGGCTTCATCAGGGCAGTCTTGACCTGGCTGCTTATTGTGTCGTTGGGCACGACGCTCATCTCCCAAATGTAGCGCTACGCTGCTGGGCGTAGAGACGATCGATTTCAGCGACCGCCTGTTGGCGATCCTCCATTGCGGACTCCAGCATGGCGACGGCAGTTATCGAGGCCGGATCCGTGGGACCGAAGCCTGTCTTCAACTCCTCGATCCGCTGCTTAGCGAAGTCGTTGCGCCCCTCGTACCAAGTGCGCAGATCCTGGAGCGCCTTGCTGTACCCGGCGCCCTCCTCGCGGGTCAGGTTGTGTGCTTTTGTACGCGCGCTCATGCCATTACCTACTTCTGCGCTGGCAGCGGTACTGCCAGAATTGCCTCAACGTAGACCTGCGTTTGACCGATCGGGGTTAAGTAAGACGAAACCGCGTCCGGCATGCCGAACGCAAACTGAGGCTAACCACATGCCTCAGCCCGCCCTACCGATGCCTCGGATACACGATGGCTCTGTCGGCGGTGTCGCCCGTCGCTTGTTGGAGTGGTACTTGGATCGACCTTGTCGGGCTAGGTACGCCTCGCTACAGCGCGCCATGGACAAGCTCGTAGCCCTTCTGGACCGCCTCAAGACCCGCCAGCGCGATCTCATCATGGAAGCCGCTCAGTACGACACAATGCCAGCCGACAGTACGCTGAAGCGGATCGCAGAGCTTGAGAATGCCATCGCAGCGGTAGAGGCAGTGGCCGACGAAGAACGGGGTGGGCGGCGACCGTAGAGCCAACGACGTATCGCTCATCCTTCAGCAACTTGTCTGGTGCACTGCGGTGGGCGCTGCATCAGCGGCCAGCAGATCTGCCCGATCCGCTGTGGCGGTCCTGTATGCCCCTTCATACAGGACCGCCTACTACATTCCAGCCGACAAGCCGCCCTCGAGCCTTCACGACCCGACGTCGTGTGCACACGGGCTGACAGGGCAAGGCGCAACCCAACCCGATCAGCCGCTGACACAAATTATTTTCGACCGCTGACCAGCAAGGCCATTTCGACTTTCGTATTCTGCCTCGATCATCAGCGCTCCATATACTGGAGCGATTTCGATGCCCCTCGCGACCACCACCAGTACCCCTGTCATCAAGACCGAGCCGCTCTCGAAGTACGAGATCGATCGCAACGAGCGCCATGCTACTTCGCAGGCCGGATCCAATGCGAAGCGCAAAGCCAAGAACGCCCCGCGTCGGGACGACATGGCACGGGCCGCCTACTACGCCCTAATAATGTACTACGAGGAGGCAGGGACGGCTGCGGACAAGGCCTCGTTCAAGCGGCCTTTCGTCAACATCCTGGTCAAAGCCGGTTTTCCGCGTGAGGTATGCTTCGATCTGTTTGAGAGCCATGTCGGCAGTCTGCTCGACGATTTTGACGGCTGGCTGAAGCAGCGTTGGTACGCCGAGAGACAGCGCCTGAAGGACGGTCGCGGCGACTACGTGCCGTTGGACCGGAACGATCCAAACGGCGCACGAGTTGGCTCGAGGGCTTTGACTACGGTCTTGGAGCCGTCGGCCACCCAATCAGCTGCTGAACAGGAGTAACGGGGGAGTACGGGGGGTAAGGTGTCAGCAGCTGATCAAGAAAGGCGTTACCTCTCGGCATCGGTCCAGGGCAGTTTGCCCACACGACGTCGCTACCTACCAGACCCGAGATGCAACCCTTTATAAGCTGCTCGCTGCGATGCAGCGAACTAGGTTTGCGATGCGAGAAGTCGATGGCGTTGTGGTCATGCTGTCTTTCTTGGACGTTTCCTCCCTAGGTCGTGAACTCATAACGTCTGGCACGGTTTGGCCGTGGCATCGTTGGTTCTCCGAATGGAGGACCGAGGATGGCGCGGTTTGACCTGACGGATGAAGAG
>NZ_JAKSYQ010000072.1:0-968 GCF_022829665.1 Methylobacterium sp. E-041
GAAACTTTCCTGTTCCCTTGCCCGTCATTTCATCGTTTTGGTGATCAAAGCCAAGAGGGCAGGAGAAACTGATGCTTGCAGGTTTGCTAACCGTTGCCGGAATGATTGTGGCTGCTTCGCCTACCGCGGTACAGGAACTTCAAAAGCCTTCCGTTACGGACCAACAGAGAAAATCTGTCGGTGACGAAAAGGCCGCTGAGATCCGAGCATGGATTGAGAAGGCTCGGATCAGACAGCAATGGGTCGAGCGGCAGAACGAGAATTTGTGGGCTCGCTGGACGTATGCGGTTTGCATTGGCTGCGGGCCGGTATCGGGGAAGATCCGCATGGTGCGAACGAACCCCTTACGGGTCCTGATGGGCATTCCTGCTGCCGAAGATGACGCCCGCGGGGAACGCGGAAAGCAGCGCATTTAACCGCCAAGCATGTTCGTACGATTGAGGCCGAGATAGCACTTACGGATGAGAGCGGCACCACCATGTCAAGCAGTGCCACGCTGGCCTAGGTACGATGGGCGGATAAAACAGTTCGTGAAGCAGCTGATGACTAGCGGCTCAAACGCGTAGCTTCTCCTTGAATGCCACATCTGATGGTTACTAAAGCTTAACCGAGAAACTACACGTCCCACTAGCGAGCGCAACCTGAGGCTGAATTCGCGTATTGAGAAATCGGTTTTAGCGACGGAGGATGTGATCCTGATGTCAAAGCCGTTTGAAGATGCCGTGGTTGTCTGGCTCGACCCCAATCGCCCAGATTTCGGGGTCACACTCATAAACGATGTTCCTTCAGGCCTCTCCGCCTTGCATCGGTACGGCATTGACGAGGCACTACAGAGCACCGAAGCGCCCCTTTGGCATACTGCAGCCGGTGCACTCGTTCGCGCTGATATCGAACCGTCGCCCACGAACATTCAAAAGGCTTACGACGCTCTTTTACGCTTGGTGAAATGCACCGCCCCTGTCCCATCA
>NZ_JAKSYQ010000073.1:0-365 GCF_022829665.1 Methylobacterium sp. E-041
TTAACCGAGAAACTACACGTCCCACTAGCGACCGCAACCTGACGCTGAATTCGCGTATCGAGACATCGGTGTTAGCGACG
The DNA here is from genome assembly GCF_022829665.1 of Methylobacterium sp. E-041. Taxonomy (NCBI): domain Bacteria; kingdom Pseudomonadati; phylum Pseudomonadota; class Alphaproteobacteria; order Hyphomicrobiales; family Methylobacteriaceae; genus Methylobacterium; species Methylobacterium sp. E-041. Next base: position 81 of record NZ_JAKSYQ010000073.1, read on the forward strand.
GCGGATGTGATCCTGATGTCAAAGCCGTTTGAAGATGCCGTGGCTACCTGGCACGACCCCAACCCCCCAGATTGCGAGGTCACACTCATAACGGATGTTCCTTCAGCCGTCTCCGTCTTGCATCGGTACGGCATGGACGAGGAGCTACAGAGCACCGAAGCGCCCCTTTGGCATACTGCAGCCGGTGCACTCGTTCGCGCTGATATCGAACCGTCGCCCACGAACATTCAAAAGGCTTACGACGCTCTTTTACGCTTGGTGAAATGCACCGCCCCTGTCCCATCA
>NZ_JAKSYQ010000188.1:0-3407 GCF_022829665.1 Methylobacterium sp. E-041
GCCTGCCCGAGCGCGGTCTGGCTCAGACCTTGAGCGGTCCGATACGCCGCGATGCGGCTTCCGATCGATCGGTCGCCGCTGGTCGCGAGCTTCGGCGCATGGATGGGGGTCATTCGGGCATTCGCTTTCAGGTTGGAGACGGCTCGACCAGCGTCGCTGCTGCTCCGAGCACATCCCAATACGCATTGCGCGCGATTGAGTTTCGCAACGCTGATCAATCCTGGGTTGCAGAAACGACATGGCTTGGCCGTATGTGAGCCAATGCCCAGCGATCCGTGCTCGACCGAACAGGGCCTAAACCCAGCCTCGGGATGCGGGCCGGTTACGTGGATCGCCCGGTTAGGTACAGTCTGAAGCTGTGCTATAGCTCCGCGAACAGGCAAGGATTGCATCGATTGAGCGTTTAGGTTGTGATGCGGAACGCAACCTCTCTCGTAGGCACGCCATGCCCGCATCCCTGCAATCCATCCTCGATGCGTCGGGTTACCTCGGCACCTGGGAAACGGATCTCGATACGCAAATTATTGAACTCACGGGTGCGCTTCCCCGTGTGCTCGCAGTCGATGAGTCACAAGACGCGACGAGAGTCCCTGTCACGGCGTTCTTGGAAGGCGTGCACACCGAAGATCGAGACCGCGTCGCTCACCTCATCCACGAAGCTCATAGCACTGCAGGACGGTTCGAAGCCGAGTTTCGGACCTGCGATCGAGATGGTGAAGTTCACTGGATCGCCGCACGGGGACGTGTCGAGACCGATGAGACCGGCCGAGGCTTGCGCTGCATCGGGCTGATGGCGGACCTGACAGAAGCGCGCCGAGATAGTCAGGCAGCAGCCGACCATACGATGCGGACGATCGATCGGGTGGTCGATGCACTCATTGCGCTTCGGTCCGTGACGAAGCAGTTAGACTCGCCGGTCCTGCCGACCCTAGTCGATACGATGCTGCTCGAACTCGGAACGATCCTAGCCCGGAAGATGGGGCCTAGCGAGACTGACCAGGTGCACTGATGAGAGCGAGGGCAGGATGTCCGGCGGCAACGAGTTGTTAACCAAGTTGCCCCCTCATGGAAGCCGAGTGGACCCACCCCGTCCCCTCGTCATTGGGAAGCCCCGCTCCGGCTGCAGCCGAACGGGGCTTTTCCTTTTTTGAGGGGGCTATCCGTTTCAAGTCGTTTCTTCATCCCCAGGACGACCGAGTGCGCTGCCAAGGCTGAAAAGCAGTAGGTCAGTCGCGATCCTAACATCGGCTGGCGCATCGGTGCCAAGTGTTTCCTTCAATGAGATGGCAAGCTCGGCAGCTCGAACAAGCGGGTCGTTCGCTGGAGGTGCTTGGTTCAGGACGTAGCGCGCACCGCCGTCGCGCATCTCGGTGATGTCGATAAGGATGCCACGTGAGCGGATCGGTCGCCCAACGTCGTCCAGATGTGACCGCCCGCGATTGAGCAGCCACCGTACGGAGCCGTCGTCGGCAAGAATGCGGTATTCGGCCAGCACGAGACCGCCTGCCTTTGCAGCGCGCTTCATGTGCTCGGCCAGCCATTCCTGATCGGCTGGATGAACGGCGGCAGCTGCCGCCGCTCCGCTGATTTCGCGGTCAGCCAGATCCCGGTCTCCAGTCAGAAGCCAAGCCGCCCCGGCATCATAGACGACGATCCCGCGGACGTGGTCCCAATCCCATGTTCCGACGATGCACGAGGCGTCGAGTGCAGCCCGTAGGTGCTCTAAGTCCTCATGGAAGCCATCGATCGCGTTGACCCGCATTCTGCCCTCTCACGGCTGATACCGAGATACCGCTTTAGTCAAAAAACACCAGAACGGTTCCAGCGGAGGTCTGATGGCTTCTCCTTCACAAGTCAGATTGATGGACTTACCGTGCCGAGTTGGCGATGCCCTTCGTAGGGGCTCTTCAGGGGAAAGACCGGCTCACGCTCCGAGAGCGATACTGGGAGGGAACGTTATGCGCGATGGGCCTGACGATCCGGTGGGCGAAGTAGAGAGGGCACTGTCCCGTGTTGCGGGCGCGCTGGATTTGCCCGTCTCCACCTTCAGTGCAGTTCCTGGTTCGCATGCGGCCAAGCTCTTGGCAGAGCAAAAAGAAGCGTACCTGATCGCCATGGTCACAGCATATCTGCGCGCCGCCGACCCTAGGTCGCGAGCCCGCTTCACTGACGCGTTGAGGTCTGTTGTAGATACCATGCAATCCTAAAAGGTGTTTGGCCACAGCAGCACCGTCGCGGCTTCCTGGACCTGCGCGGCTGGCGTACCGCTACCAGACCAAACCTGCTTGATCGTCTCGCGCAGGGCTGCCGGCATGAACGGTTTGATGAGGCAGGCATTCACACCGGCCCGCCGCGCGGCGACGAAGCAGTGGGCCTGCTCCTTCGTCGTCATGATGACGAACGGCGTCTCGCGGAGCTGTGGATCGTCGCGCACCTGACGGAGCAGCTCGTAGCCGGTCATCGGATGCATGTTCCAATCCGCGATGACGAGGCCATAGCGGCGCTGGTTCAGCATCGCGAGCGCGGCAGCTCCATCGCCAGCCTCGTGTACCTCGGTCAGCCCGACCTGTTCGAGCGTCGCCCGCACCACGGCACGGATCAAAGGCACATCGTCCACGACGAGCACGGGAAGCGATCGTGGCGATGTCACATCAACCCCTACAGCGACCTCGGTTCGGCCCCGTCCCGATCCGCTCACGGGACGGGGGAACCCCGGATCTTACCAGCTAGGCCGATACGCAACTTGGCCCGAACGTGGGATGCGGCTCCTCGGTTAGAAGCACGTCACCGTGGCGAGTGCCGAGGTGTGCCGGAACGGGCCGCTGAGCGGCGTCAGGCCACTTTGGCGACCTTCTTGCGACCGCGGGCCTTCGGGGCTGCCTCTGAGGCTTCTACGGCCTTGGGCTTCTGACCACGGGCTTAGTTGCCAAGGAGATCGCTCCTCCCGTCTCAGGAGCCTAAGCGGCTGCCTTGCGCCGCAGCTGGCCGAGGCCGAGTGAACGTGCCAGCTCGGACCGCTTGGCGGAGTAGGCGGCCGATACGATGGGGTAGTCAGACGGCAGGCCGTACTTCGCACGGTAGCTCTCCGGTGTGAGCCCGCGAAGCGTGAGGTGGCGCTTCATCGTCTTGTAGGTCTTGCCATCCTCGAAGCCGACCCCCGCCCAGATCCGCAAGTCGGTCACCCCGGACGGCATGTTAGGTTCCAGGATGGCAAGAACTACAAGGAGGTTAAGCGCCACCTCACGCTTCCCGGGCTCACACCGGAGAGCTACCGTGCGAAGTACGGCCTGCCGTCTGACTACCCCATCGTATCGGCCCCCTACTTCGCCCAGCGGTCCGAGCTGGCACGTTCACTCGGCCTCGGCCAGCTGCGGCCCAAGGCAGCCGCTTAGGCCCCTTGGACGGGG
>NZ_JAKSYQ010000074.1:0-751 GCF_022829665.1 Methylobacterium sp. E-041
ATGGGTCGCAAGACCCGACGAACCTGGGCACCGCTCTATTTCCGGGGCCTCCTCGGCCCGGGGGATCGCAAGAGCCTTCAGCCGATGGCGGCACGGCTTGGGCTTTCGGGCCACGACCAGTTGCAGCACTTCATCGCCAGCCCGGCCTGGGACGATCGCGCCTCTGGACGGAGCTGGCCCGTCAGGCGGATTGGCTGGTCGGCGAATCCGATGCCTGCCTGGTGATTGACGACACCGCCCTGCCGAAGAAGGGCAAGCTCTCGGCGCGGTTCGCCGCCATCCGGGTGCGGGTCGGCGACGGTCCGGTCTGGGGCAACAACCGGCATCTACCGGGCGCGAACGTCTGGCTCGTGAGCGAGTGGCGCTCGTCGAGCGAGCGCAAATACGACCTGTCCAACTTGCCGGCCAAGACGTCACGGAGCGCCCTGGCAGGCACGATCAAGGCGCGCTGGGTCTGCGAGCGGGCCCACCAGCAGATCAAGGACGAACTCGGCCTTGACCATTTCGCGGGACGGTCCTGGACCGGGCTGCATCGACACGCGCTGATGACGTGCATCGCTGGGCCTGTCGCAAACGCGAATGCGCCGTCGTTCACGGATCGTTAGCCATCCCTGACCAGCTTGCCGCCTCCGCCTTGAAGCAGGCCGATGATCCTGTCCGCTATCGCCGCCAAGCTGGAGCAGCGCTCCAAGGCTGACTTCAATGGCCGGCACTACGAGGCGTCGCTCATCCTGCAGGCCGTCTCCTGGTA
>NZ_JAKSYQ010000075.1:0-940 GCF_022829665.1 Methylobacterium sp. E-041
GGGCGTCTTGGCCTTGGGCCGGCAGGCCTCGACCAAGGGCTCCAGTTCAGACCGCTGGGCGTCGCTCAGCATCGTCCCTCCTGCATCAGAGAAACGAAAACGCTAGCCAAGCCAATCCGTTCAGACGACGACAGGCCCTAGCTGTAGAAAAAGCCGAAGCCCGTACCCAGCCACAGCACGCCCCGCCCTCGTCTTCGGTACTATAACCGCTGACGAACGCCTCTGCATCAGCTTAGCTACGCTACGCTACGTTCAAAATCCTGAGATTTTTAAATTCCGCGCAGCCTTTCCTGACAGGTTTGTGCATCAGGTTTACCGGGGTTATGCTAACACCTGATCATGCTCTAAAAATCGCAACGCCAAGCGGTACTTTAGATAAGCGTATCCATTAAGGGTGAAGTGTTCTAATAGTTTCGAGCGAGCATCAAAGCGGCGCGACAATTATAAATAATAGTATCTAACAGGAGGCGAATTATTGGACTTATTACTTAATAATACAAGAATTATATAACTTCATGCTTTCATCGCCATAGTGTTGCATAAATGCCACCATTCCAGCCAATCTGGATAGTATTGCCTGCCCTCCACAACATTTTTCGACATCCTCGGCAGGAGGCACGGATTGACCCAGACAGGTGTGTATGTCGGCAACGATCCTGCCGCCTTTGCTGCGTACGCGAAGTGGGTCGGGAGCACGCCAGGTAATGTGCTGAACTACCTCGGTAACGGAGATTGGTCCGGCTTTGACAGCTCGATCGGTTATGAGGTCAGTATCTGGAAAGCTACGCCCGCCTCCAAAATCTGGTCGGTACCGCTGACGGTTTGGGGCACCTCGCTCGAGCAGGTCGCCACAGGCGCTTTCAACGATCATTTCCTCAAGGCCGCGCAGGGCTTAGCGCAGACCAAGGCCAGCAGCGACGGCAACATCTACGTGCGCGTC
>NZ_JAKSYQ010000078.1:0-769 GCF_022829665.1 Methylobacterium sp. E-041
GGGCTACAAGTCTCCCGATAAGCGGATGCGGGACGATGAGCAGAGAGATCATTCCATTGCGCCCGAAGGGGGCTGAGCAATCGGCTCTCGCTCGGATCGATGTCGCCGCCGTAGCGCTCCTGGCCGGGGGCCAAGCTACGAGCCTGCAGGCGGCGCGGGCTGAGGTTATCCTCGCGGACCTGCGGCTACGGCGGGATGAAATGAAGGCGCTGCTCTCCGACTTGCGTAGCCGGGAAACGAGTAGGCTGCCTCATATCGATGTTGCGAACGCCAACCTCATCGCCGCGATCGTTCAAGGGCTGGTGCAGATCGACTTGTTCATTGCGCAGGCCCGTGGCCTCTCGGAGAGGACGGAGCAACTAGGTTTTCGCAGCCCCAGGCATCGAGACAGGCGCTGAAAGGCGCCTAGTGCCGGTAGCGTTCGGCGAGGGCCATGAGGGCTCCTGCGAGCTCGGTGAGGTTGGCCGAGGCCGCCTCGACCTCGCGGGTGCCGGCGGCGGTCTGCTGGCTCGCCTGGCGGATGTTCTGCAGGGCGCCCATCACCTGCTCGATGCCGAGCTGCTGCTGGTTGGTCGAGGCGATGATCTGCTGGAAGGTCTGCGTCGCTTCTTCGACCCGCGCGGTGATCTCCTCGATCGTGCGCTGGGTCGTGTCGGAGCGCGCCTTGCCGGTGGCCGCCCGCTTGACCGCCTCCTCCGTCAGCATCACCGAGGTGTTGATGCCGCGCTGGATCTCCGAAAGGATGCCGCGCACCTGCAGGGTGGCCGCC
>NZ_JAKSYQ010000079.1:0-301 GCF_022829665.1 Methylobacterium sp. E-041
GGGACGCCACGTGTGCAGCCTGGACTTCACCGATGTCCGGTTGGAACGGCGGGGGGCATAGGCCGAGAGGAGGGCGCGATGGGGATGTAGACGACGTTCGTGGTGCAGACGTTGATCGTCAAGAGCAAGCGCGTGATGCCGGTCGACCTCATGGTGTTGCCGATCGAGAGCGGAGCGCTTAAGAGGCAGGAATCTATGTCCGGGAGTATTCCCGTTTCTCCGCTGCCCAAGGTGGTGGCCTACGACGGGATCGGTGTTATGGAACTCGCGAAGTTCACGGCTAGTGTCGTGGCGTTAGCCT
>NZ_JAKSYQ010000084.1:0-5423 GCF_022829665.1 Methylobacterium sp. E-041
GCCGAACCTCATGGCCGAGCTTCGTCAGTTCCCGGGCCCAGTGATGGGACGTTCCGCACGCCTCCATGCCGACCAGGCATCGAGGCAGCTTGGCGAAGAACGGCACGACCTGCGCCCGGCGTAGCGCCTTGCGAACGACGACGTGCCCAGCTGCATCAACGGCGTGAACCTGGAAAATGCTCTTGGCCAGATCGATGCCGACGGTGGTGATCTCCATGGGGATGGCTCCTGCATCTGCGTGGCTGCTGCTTTGACAGCAACCACATCTTGGCACCGAGATGCCGTCAGTCGGAGCGGGAGCCATCCACCCCATCTGCTTTGGAGGATAGCTGCCCCAAAGCGGACCAGCTGAAATCCACCCTTCTTGGACATCCGTCCTATCATATCGTATGTCCGGAAATCGACCGTTTTCCCGACGAAATGGCCGTGCGCATAAGGGCGTCCTATGGAACGTCGAGGCCGTAGCTGTCTTGAAGATCGGCACCGTACGCGAGCGGCACATGCGCTGGAGCTGAATGACGATCGTCGAGTGGATCAAGGCGTTTGCGCACGACATCTCGATCGGCATCGTGGTCACGGATGCGGCGATCGAACGTCCGGGCCCGATCATCCTCTACGCCAATCCCGCGTTCGGGCAGCTAGTCGGCCGGGACCCGGTCGAGATCGTCGGGCAGAGTCCGCGCTTCATGCAAGGCAAGGAGACGCGCCGGGAGACGCTTGACGCCTTCCACCGCACTCTATCCTCAGGCGAGCGGTTTCACGGCTACGTCACCAACTACCGCGGCGACGGAGCCAAGTACCGGGCCGAGATCGACTGCCGGCCGTTGCGGGATACCGAGGGCGGTATTCAGGCCTTCATCTCATTCGAGCGTGAGGTCGTGCGGCGGGTCGGCCGCCCGGCTGGGAGCAGTGGCGGGCGCTACGAGCCCAGCTCGATAAGTAACGACTTGTTACCTGGCGCCCTGCGGGGCCTCGGCGTTTTCGCGCCTACGTCCGACGAGTAACCCGCGATTCAATCAATTTATAAGATTGGCCTTGCGTGCATTGAGGACCATTTCAGTATTTGATCTTTTGATAGCTTTGTATTGTCGATCGATTGTCCTGCATATTAAGGTTTAATTAATCATTTATAACCTAATTTTGACAGTAAGAACGGCCTCTTAGATAGGCTTCCCTGTTCATACATCCCGCGCTCTCGCACGAGATTGTCGTACATCCGTGTTCTGCCTCAGGCGTGTGGCAGCGTGGCATCGATCCAACCCGCCCGTCACGATCGGAACCCGGCTGCATGCGCCCGAACCTCTCCCTCAAGGCCACGCTATCCATCGCCTTCGGCCTTCTCGCCTTGATCTGCGCGGCACAGGGCACCCTTTCCATCTTGAAGCTCGCTGGCATCCGCCACAGCGTCGTGCAGGTGACGACCAATTGGTTGCCCTCCGTCATCGCCACCAACGAAATCCGCGCAGCCACCTCGGAGGTGCGGATCAAGCAGCTGCGGCTACTCAGCCTGTCCGATACGCCCGCCCGCCTCGCCGAAAATGAGGCCCAACTGGCGGCCATGCACGATAAGCTTGCCGCGGCCCGCCAAGCCTACGAGCCGATGGTCTCGTCACCCGAGGAACGCGCACTCTACGATGCCTTCGCGATGGTTTGGGGCCGTTTTGAGCGCACCGATGCGGAGATGCGCCGCCTGATGGAAGCTGGTCGGCAGGCCGCCGCACTCACCCTGATGAGTGCGCCAGAGGCGGTCAGCCTGTACAACGATGCGCGTGCAGCCCTCCAGCGCGATGTGACTTTGAACGAGGTTAGTGCCCGGCGCGATGCGGACGCTGCAACCGCCGAGATTGGTGCTGCGACGACCGCCGCCTACGTTGCAGTTGTGCTGGCTCTTGCCACTGCGATAGCTGCTGCCGCCTTCGGCCTGCTGCGCGTGTCGCGGCCGATCCAAGCCATGACAAAGGCAATGACAGTCATCGCCAGCGGCGATGCAGAGTCCCAGGTGCCTTATCGGAGCCGCCGAGACGAGATCGGTGCAATGGCGACCGCGGTGCAGGTGTTCAAGGACAACCTGATCCGCACCCGCCAGTTGGAGGCAGATACGGCGCAGGCACGTCTTGCAGCCGAGGAGCAGCGTAAAGCTGGGATGCGTCAGATGGCTGACGGCTTCGAAGCCGCTGTTGGCGGGATCATCGGCATGGTCTCGTCGTCGGCGACCGAGCTCCAGGCGACAGCCCAGACGATGACCGCGACGGCGACCGAGACAGCGAGCCAGTCCACGACCGTGGCCGCTGCCGCCGAGGAGGCCGCCACCAACGTCAACACGGTCGCCGCGGCGGCCGAGGAGCTTGGCTCATCGGTACAGGAGATCGGACGCCAGGTCGATGGCTCTGCCGCCCTGGCACAGCAAGCTGTCGCCGAAGCCGATCAAACCGGCGCTTTGGTGCAGGAGTTGAGCACGGCGGTCTCGCGCATCGGCGACGTGGTCGGCATGATCTCCACCATCGCCGGACAGACGAACCTGCTGGCACTGAATGCCACCATCGAGGCAGCCCGCGCCGGTGAAGCGGGACGCGGTTTCGCGGTGGTCGCTGCCGAGGTCAAGGAGCTAGCTTCGCAGACGGCGCGGGCGACCGACGAGATTTCGGGACAGATCGCACGCATCCAGGCGTCCACCGGTCAGGCGGTGACGGCGATCGGTAACATCACCGTACGGATCCAGGAGATCAGCGACGTGGCGACCTCGATCGCCGCGGCGGTCGAGGAGCAAGGCGCGGCGACACAGGAGATCGTGCGCAACGTCAGCCAGGCGGCGATGGGTACGGGCGAGGTGACCAGCAACATCGCCGGCGTGGCCGGCGCCGCCGAGGAGACCGGCGCCGCTGCCAGTCAGGTCCTCGGCGCGGCCTCGGAGCTGTCGCGCCAGTCCGAGACCCTCGCGGCCGAGGTCGGGCGCTTCCTCGCCACTGTCCGGGCGGCTTGAGCTTACCATGGCCGAGGTTCACCTGCTGTCCCGCCGTGTTGACTAAGCGGGTGCTGAGCGGCTGGCGGCGGCGCTGGAGCAGCTCCTCACTGCCAATACCGATCCAGGGCCGCGCTGGCCTCAGATCCGATCACGCGGAGGCTCGCTGCGGCAGCTGAGCCGGGATCTAGAGCAGGAAATCGACTGTCTCGCTGTCCTGCCCGGCAGCTCGATGCCGGAGATCCAGACTCTACGCAGCATCTTGTATCACTTAGCTGACACCTTCTCGCGGCTAGGCTTGCTCGCTGAAGACTATCCATCCTGAACACGTCGTCCGGTTCAGACCGCATCACAGTCCCACCAAACCGACGGAAAACAATTATGGACGTCCTCCTCGTAGATGACAGCAAGGTGATGCTACTTCGTCTTCGACAATTTCTGGAGGCCAAAGACGGCATTATCGTCACCGCCTGCAGCGACCCGCTCGCGGCGTTGGTCGAGGCCCAGACCTGCGCCTTCGATCTTGTGTTGATTGACCAGCACATGCCCGAGCTGGACGGGATCACCTTTATCCGTGAGATCCGCGCCATACCGCACTACGCACAGGTGCCAGTCGCCATGATTACCAGCGATGTGTGCGATACGGTCAGGCTCAGCGCGCTGGAGGCGGGTGCCACCGACTTCCTCGATAAGCGAGCGAAGGGGGTCGAGCTAAATGTGCGGGTGGGTAACCTCGTCCGACTGGCGAAGGCGGTGCGGCACCTCGACGAGCAGGCGACGACACTGGCCGGCGAGATCGAGCAAGGCGGCCATGGCGGTCGAGGAAGCGCTGCGCTGTATCCAAGCCGACAGTGGCCGCCATTTCGACCCGGCCTGTGTCGAGGCCTTCGCGTCAGCCTGGGACGGGGTTATGGCGGTCCGTGAAACGGCGGTCGGGTCGCGCATCGAAGCGCTGGCCCGGACTACCGAGCCGTAGGCGCGTGTGCCGGAATTGCGCCGCGAGTTCGCTAAGAGCCTCAGATAGCCCACCGACGTTCTATTTAGGACGCGCTCAGATCGGAAATAGCCATGGGCGAGCTTCTGCTGATCACGGATGACCTGCGTCGTGCTCAAAGGCTCACACGCGATCTTGGGACCGCGACCGGCGGCGCCATCCATGACTTGTATGGCGATACGCTGCCGGCATCACGCCCCAAACTGATCGTCAGTGACGTCGAGGCACTCACCTCCGATGCCATCGTTCGCCTACGCCGAGTCCTGGAACAAGTGCGCGACGAAGGGGTGCCATACCTGTTCCTGGTCCATGGCAATGTTGCCCGTGCCGAGGCTCAAGCCCAGGTTCTGGGCGCGAATGGTACACTCGGCGCCAAGGCGAGCGCACAGCAGCTTCTCGCCACACTGGGCAGTCTCCAGGTAGAGATCCGGCCGATTTCAGTTGCTGTGCGGGAGCGGGCTGTCGAAGCGCGGCAATTCCTCCGGCAGGTGCTCTTATCCGGAAGACCGATCACGCCCACCATCGCCGAAATCGGTACTGACCTCGTCGTGCGTGCCGTCGGTGAGAGTGGCATCTACGACTGGATCCGAGTGGTCCAACAATTCGACGATGCCACGCACCAGCACTGCCTGCTCGTGGCTTCGCTGGCTGCCGCCTTCTCGGCCGCGCTCGGTCTACGTGAGGCGGACCGCCATCGCCTGACGAAGGCTGCCCTGCTGCATGATGTCGGCAAGATCCACGTTCCGACCGAGATCTTGAACAAGCCGGGCAAGCTCACCGAGGCGGAGGCGGCGGTGATGCGCACGCATCCAGCGCGCGGTCACGCCATGCTCGTGGGCCAGGGGTTTGATGACACGATGCTAGCAGCTGTGCGGTCGCACCACGAGCTGCTCGATGGCACCGGCTACCCGGATCGGCTCAAGGGTTGGGAGATTCCCGATCTCGTGCGGTTGGTTACCGTCTGCGACATCTACGGGGCCCTTGTCGAACGACGTCCTTACAGACCGCCGATGGCCGGTCTGCAGGCCTACGCTATCCTGAAGGGTATGGAAGGTCACCTCGATGTCGACCTTGTGCACGCCTTCCATCCTGTAGCTGTGGCATTCGATCCATCTGTACCGAACGTGGAGTGAGGCTGCGGGACAGGAATGAACCGGCAACAGAGTTTCGTTTTGGAAGCGGCCGGGCTGAAAACTACTGTACACTCTATCATGAGCGCGTCCTCCACACGCTCGGATTGGGTGCTCTGGCAGGTCGCTGAGGCGCTAGATTGCGGCCGCCTGCAAGATGAACATCTCATTGCCGTTGGCAGGCTGTATGCCGGCATCGGGGCTACAAGTCTCCCGATAAGCGGATGCGGGACGATGAGCAGAGAGATCATTCCATTGCGCCCGAAGGGGGCTGAGCAATCGGCTCTCGCTCGGATCGATGTCGCCGCCGTAGCGCTCCTGGCCGGGGGCCAAGCTACGA